>JACRMK010000008.1 GCA_016235055.1 Chloroflexota bacterium
CCCAACTCCGTTGGGAGGGGGTCGGGGGGAGGGCAACGCCGCTTTCTTGTCGAGCCAGCTTGCGTGACAAGTACCAGGGGCCAGTTCATAGCAAGCCGGCATTGGAAAATACCTGTCCAAAGCCAAAATGAGAATTGCTGCCCGCGCAACCCGCCCGCGGCCTGTGCTATAATTGACAGGTATGGGTAAAGCGGACCTGCATATCCACACCGAGTGGAGCGATGGCTTGCCCTCGGTGCGCGAGGTCCTTGAGCACATCGAGAACCAGACCGATCTCGACCTGGTCGCCATCACCGATCACGACATGATCGAGGGGGCGTTCGAGGCGCTTGAGATCGTCGCGCAGAAGCACTACCGGTTCGAGCTGATCGTCGGCATGGAGGTGACCACGCTGGAAGGGCACCTACTGGCCTACGACCTCAAGCAACCGCTGCGCATGATGAAGCCGCTCGATTGGACGATCCAGGCGATTCGCGACCAGGGCGGCTGGTGCCTGCTGCCGCACCCGATGAGCCCGCTGATCCGCAGCGTCGGCGCGCGCGGCATCCGGCGCGTCATGCGCGACACGCGCACCGGCATCAGCTTCGACGGCATCGAGGTGATGAACCCGAGCATCGCCGGGCGGGTCATCGCGGGCAAAGCGCGGCGTTTCAACGCCGAGGCGCGCCTGCCGGAGACCGGCGGCAGCGACGCGCACACGCTCGACCTGATCGGCTCGGGACACACGCTGTTCGAGGGGCACAGCGCGGCAGACTTCAAGGCCAGCCTGGCCGCCTCGCGCACGCAGGCCGGCGGCGCGTTCTGGGGCGGCCCGGAGTACCGCGCACTGGCCAAGATCGCGCGGCGCCAGATGTACAAGAGCATGATCCAACTGCCGCTGAAGCATATCCGCCGCTCGCGACAGATTCACGGCGGCAAAGCTTGACGTAATGCTCAAAAGAGTATAAAAGAAGAGGGATTCGCCCCAGCGCAAACGCCATGCCACTCCCCGAAATCGGACAGACACCGCCGGATTTCACGCTGACCGCCAACGATGGCGGCGCAACCTACCGGCTCGTGTCGCTCGCGCCGCAGGCGCCGACACTGGTCGCCTTCTTCAAGTTGTCGTGCGCGACCAGCAAGCTGACGCTGCCGATTATCGAGCGGCTGCACCAGCACTACCCGGCGCTGCAAGTGCTCGGCGTGTCGCAGGACGACACAGCCGACACCGCGGCGATGGCGGCGCATGCCCGCATCACATTCCCGATCGTGCGTGATGACGGCTGGCACGTTTCGGCGGCGTACGACCTGTTCACCGTGCCGACCGTCTTCCTGCTCGACACACAGGGCGCGGTGCGGCACATCAACATGGGCTGGAACAAAGAGCATTACCTTGCCCTGTCCGACGAAATCGCCGGCCTGCTGTCGGCTTCGCCGGTGCCGTTGCTGACCGAGACGGACCAGGTGCCGGCGTTCAAGCCGGGCTGAAGCTCGCGGCAACTTGAGGAACTAGGCTAGTTCCTTCAATCATAGGCACACATCTCATAGAGAGTACATTCCGCATGGGCATTCTCAAAGACACGATCAACGGTGCGACCGCCATCGCCAAGGGCATGAGCGTGACGTTCAAGGCGATGCTGTCCGCCAAGACCACGGTGCAGTACCCGGAAGAAAAGCCGCCGGTCAAGCAGCGCTTTCGCGGCCGCCATGTCTTGCAGCGTCACGAGAACGGGCTGGAGCGCTGCATCGGCTGCGCGCTGTGCGCTGCGGCCTGCCCCGCGCAGGCGATCTACGTCGAGGCGGCTGAGAACACGCCCGAGGCGCGCTTCTCGCCGGGCGAGCGCTACGCGAAGGTGTACGAGATCAACATGATCCGCTGCATCTTCTGCGGCTTCTGCGAGGAGGCGTGCCCGGTCGAAGCCGTAGTGCTCAGGCACCAGTACGAGCTGTCGGGCACCAACCGCCGCTCGTTCATCTACGGCAAGGACATGCTGCTGATGCCGGGATCCGACCTGCCCCAAAAAGACTCCGAGATTACCTCGGGGCCGAAAGAGCGCAGCAACACGCCAACGAGCGACTGGCGAGCCAGTCTGGCCTAGGAACCGACAGGGGCGCACCGGGTGCGCCCCTTTTTCGTTATAGTGCAAGGAGATTGCATGGAAATCCTGATTGGATTGCTGGGGCCGCTGGGCCTGCTGGTGGTCGTCTTCGGCTTCGTGCTGATACAGGCGTCGTTCAAGATCGTGCAGGAGTACGAGCGCGGCGTCATCTTCAGGCTCGGGCGACTGGCGGGGCCGCGCGGCCCCGGCTATTTCTTCATCATCCCGTTCATCGATCGTATGGTGCGCGTCGACCTGCGCGTCGTCACTCTCGACGTGCCGACACAAGAGGCGATCACCAAAGACAACGTGACCGTCAAGGTCAACGCGGTCGTATATTTCCGCGTGGTGGACCCATCGGCGGCGATCGTCAAGGTCGAAGATTTCCGGCGCGCGACCTGGCTGATCTCGCAGACGACCCTGCGCAGCGTGCTGGGCCAGGCGTCGCTCGACGACGTGCTCGCCAACCGCGAGGCGATCAACCAGAATTTGCAGCGCATCATCGACGAGCAGACCGAGCCGTGGGGCATCAAGGTCTCGACCGTCGAGGTCAAAGACGTTGAAATGCCGCAGACGATGCAGCGCGCGATGGCGCGGCAGGCCGAGGCTGAGCGCGAGAAGCGCGCCAAGATCATCCACGCCGAGGGCGAAGTGGCGGCGGCCCAGCAACTGGCCGAGGCCGCGCGCGTCATCTCCGGCTCGAACGGCGCGATGCAACTGCGCTACCTGCAGACGCTGACGGAGATCGCCGCCGAAAAGAACTCCACCGTCGTCTTCCCGATGCCGATCGACATCTTCGAAGCGATCAAGAAGATCACCGCGCACGAGTAAATCGAACGGCATGCAAGAGAAGACGCTGGTCGCCGCGTCGTCGGTGCTGGCGGCGATCGGCCTGACGACCATCAAGATCGTGGTCGGCGTGCTGACCGGCAGCCTCGGCATCCTGTCCGAGGCAGCCCACTCGGGGCTGGACCTCGTCGCGGCGGCCGTGACGCTGGTCGCCGTGCGCGTCGCCGAGCGCCCCGCCGACCACAACCACCCGTACGGCCACGGGAAGATCGAGAACCTCTCGGCGCTGATCGAGGCCGGGCTGCTGATCGTGACGTGCGTTGCGATCATCTACGAGGCGATCCAGCGGCTGTTTTTTCGGCCGGTCGAGGTGGAAGCGAGCCTCTGGGCGTTCGTCATCCTGGCCATTTCGATCGTGGTCGATTTCTCCCGCTCGCGCGCGCTCGCGCGCGCCGCGCAGAAGTACCAGAGCCAGGCGCTGGAGGCCGATGCGCTGCACTTCAGCACCGACATCGCGAGCAGCGCGGTCGTACTGGTCGGGCTCGGGCTGGTCAAGGCAGGCCAACTGTCCGGCTTACACTGGCTGGCGAGCGCCGACGCGGTGGCCGCGTTGGGCGTCGCGCTCATCTCCATCGTCATCAGTCTGCAACTGACGCGCCGCGCCGTGGATGTGCTGCTGGACACGGCGCCGAGCCACCTGGCCGATGAAATCCGCAAACAAGCGCTGGTCGTGGACGGCGTGGTGGACGCCGGGCAGGTGCGCGTGCGGCGCGTCGGCCCGCAGTCGTTCGTGGACATGCATATCGCCGTCGGCCGCGCCGCGACGCTCGAAGAGTCGCACCGCATCGCATCGGCCGTCGAGCAAGTCGTGAAGAACGCCGTGCCGCGCGCCGACGTGCTGGTGCACGTGGATCCGGTCGCGCCGCAGGACGAGAACCTGATGGACACCCTGCGCGGTCTGGCCGCACAGCACGAACTGCAACTGCACAGCATCCGCCTGCAGAACATCGGCGGGCCGATGTACATCCAGTTCCACGTCGAGGTGCCCGACAGCCTGACGCTCGAAGAGGCGCACGCGCTGGTCAGCCACCTGGAAGACGAGGCGCGTCGGCTGATCCCGCACGTCGCCGAGGTGACCAGCCACATCGAGCCGGTGCAGCGGCACGGCGGGCACGACGAACTCCCCGACACTGCGCTGGAAGCGGCGCGCCAGGATGTGGAGCGCATCGCGCGCGAAACGTGCGGGCCGGACGGCTTTCATCATGTGCGCGTGCGCAGCGTGGACGGCGAGCTGGCCATCCTGCTGCACGTCTTCTTCGACGACCGCTCGCCGATCGGCGAGGCGCACGACCTCGCGACGCGGCTGGAAACGACGCTGCGCCGGAAGATCTCGAACGTCGGGCAGGTGCTGGTGCACGTCGAACCGCGCTCGATGGCTGTTTCCGATTGACTTCACCGGCCATGTGTGACCGTGATCGACCGGCGCGCATGGCATGATCGTCTGACCAAACACATCTACCGGGAGCTTGCATGAAACACACTGCCAAAACCGAGAGCCTCAACGCGTTCATCCGCGATGCGATGAAGCGCTTCAGCGTGCCGGGTGTTGCCGTCGGCGTGCTGTTCGACGGCGAGGAGTACGCCGCCGGCTTCGGCGTCACCAACGTGCGCCACCCGCTGCCGGTGGACGCCGACACGCTGTTCCAGATCGGCTCGACGACCAAGACGTTCACGGCGACGACCGCGATGCGGCTGGTCGAGGCCGGCAAACTGGAGCTCGATGCGCCGGTACGTCGCTATCTGCCGGATTTCAAGATGCAGGACGAGCAGGTGGCCGCCAACGTCCAGGTGCGCGACCTGTTCACGCACACGGCGGGCTGGGCCGGCGATTATTTCGACGACACGGGCAGCGGCGACGATGCGCTGGCCGAGTACGTACGGCGCATGGCCGATCTGCCGCAGTTGACGCCGCTGGGCGCGGCCTGGTCGTACAACAATGCGGCGTTCAGCCTGGCCGGCCGCGTGATCGAGGCCGCCGCCGGCACGACGTACGAGCGGGCGCTGACCGATCTGGTGCTCAAGCCGCTCGGCCTGTCGATGTCGTTCATCATGCCGACCGACGTGATGACGCACCGCTTCGTCGCCGGGCACATCGTCGAAAACGACAAAGCGAACGTCGCTGCGCCGTGGCCGCTGGCGCGTTCGGCGCACGCCGCCGGCGCGCTCGCCTCGACCGCGCGCGATCAGTTGGCCTACGCGCGCTTCCACATGGGCGACGGCGCCGCCGCCAGCGGCGAACGCGTGTTGAAGGCCGAGTCGCTGAAGTTGATGCAGACGCCGATCACCATGGCGGCGCTGGGCGAGCAGATGGCGCTGTCGTGGTTCGTGCAGGACCACGGTGACGTGCGCGTCGTCCGGCATGGCGGCGCGACGAAAGGCCAACTGTCGGCGTTCCTCTTCGCGCCGACGCACGGCTTCGCGCTGACGGTGCTGACCAATGCCGACCGCGGCGCGGAACTGCACCGCGAGGCGACGGCGTTCGCACTCAAGGAGTTCCTCGGCGTCATGCCACCGAAGCCCAAGGTGGTCCGTATGGATACAGCCGCGCTGTCGGCGTACACCGGCAAATACACATCGCTGCTGAGCGACAACGAGCTATACCTGGAGGACAATCGGTTGATGATGAGCGTCACGCCAAGAGGCGGCTTCCCAACCAAAGACACGCCGCCAGGCCCAACGCCGCCGCCGACACGCCTGGTCTTCATCGGCCCGGACCGGGTCAGGGCGCTCGACGCGCCGCACACCGACCTGCAGGGCGAGTTCCTGCGCAACCCGGACGGCTCAGTGGCGTGGTTCCGCTTCGGCGGACGCATCCGCGCGCGGGCGTAAACATGCCCTCTCCCTTAACCCTCCCCCGCGACGCGCTGGTCAGCGGCTTCGGGCTGCTGACCGATAAGCGCGGCGGGGCCCGAAGCCCCGCCGCATCGTCGGCGTCGCGGGGGAGGGGACTGGCTCCTTCCCCTGTTCGCGCCATGTGCGAACGGGGGAAGGTATGCCCTGTGCGGCGGGGCGTATGCCCCGCTCCGCGCCTGCGGCGCGGGCACAGGGTGCGGATGGGGGCAGACGTGCCATGTACTTCGGAAAGGCCTGGTTCTTGCATGACGTGGATTGACGGCTCGCTGTATCCCGATAGCGAGCCGCCGGAGCAGATCGACTCGCTGGCTGATCGCATCGATTTCATCGCGCGCATGTGCGGCGCATGGGACTTCGGCATCTTGCCGGAGCCGGATACCATTCGCGAGGTTCGGCGTCCCGCATGGCGCGAGGCGGTGGACGCATGCAACCTGCTCACCTCGCCCACGTATCACCTGTTGCGTGCATGGCACGGGCTGCCGGTCAAGCCGTTTCTGGGAAGCATCCCGGCTTATATTCGCGATGACCCCAGCCTGGCGTATATCTAAACGACGCGTGGGCATCCGCTGCACGGTGATTTACGCACGGCACGTGTCACGCTTCACTCGCGAGCATGAGGCTTATGGAAATTGATCCGGCCACGTTTGGCCAGAGCGTCTATCCCTGGCTGACCAGCACGGTCATCCCGCGCCCGATCGGCTGGGCATCGACGATATCCGCCGGCGGCGTGCCCAACCTGGCGCCGTTCTCGTTCTTTAACGCGCTGAGCGGCGAACCGCCGTACCTGATGATCTCGGTCGGACGGCGCGCCGGCGCGGCAAAAGACACGCTGGCGAACATTCTGGCGACGAACGAGTTCGTGATCAACATCGTCGGCGAGCACGTCGCCACGCACATGAACCTGACTTCCGGCAACTACGCGCCGCACGTGGACGAGTTCGCCGTCAGCGGCCTGACGCCCGCGCCGTCGGTCAAGGTGAAGCCGCCGCGCGTCGCCGAGGCGAGCGTGAACATGGAGTGCGTGCTGGCACAGGCGGTGCCGCTGCCGCGCTCCGAGTACACTATGATCATCGGCGAGGTCGTGCAGTTCCGCATCGCCGACGACATCCTCGACGAGCGCGGACGGGTGGACCCGCAAAAACTCGCGCCGGTGGCCCGGCTGGGCGGCAGTTCGTGGTACACCACGCTCGGCCGCCTGTTCGAGATGCAGCGACCGCCGTAAGCGCCGCCGCGCCGCGAAACGCCCTACTTTGTGTCTTTGCGGGTTCGTGGCAAAATACCGGGACAAACGTCGAGACCCTTCGGGCACGCAATCGCTCGGAGGGTCTTCTGTTCGATCAGCTATCGAGGGGGGAGAAGCGAGCCATGTCGCGAACAAGCGAACGGCGCGCGCAGCGCCTGGACGCACTGCGCAAGAAGGACCAAGCGGGCGGCACAAGCGCCCTGCTGCAGAACCGCAAGATTTGGATCGCCGGAGGCGCCGGCGTGCTGGTGTTGATCGTGATCGCGGCGATTGCCGCCGCAGTCATGGCCGGCACGGCCGCTCAGAGCGCGCCCGCAACGGCCGCCGCCGCGACACCGAACGGCGACCTGGTCGGCAAAGAGGTCGCGGTGCCGAACATGGGCGGCACGCACATCGCCGTCGGCCAGCCGCATCAAGCGTACAATTCGATTCCGCCGACCTCCGGCCCGCATTTCGACACGGCGGCGGCATGGGACACGCCGGCAGACAAGACGCTGCCGCCGGAGCAGTGGGTGCATAACCTCGAGCACAGCGGCGTCGTCGCGCTGTACAACTGCCCGCAGGGCTGCCCCGATTTGCTCGCCAAGCTGGAAGGATTCCGCCGCACCGGCGTGCGCAGCAAGTTCGGCTATGTGAAGCTACTGGTCCAGCCGTACGACCAACTGGCGAACAAACTGACGCTCGTCGCCTGGAACTTCTACCTGAAGCTGGACGATTACGATGAAGCCGCCGTGCGTGCATTCTTCGTCGCGCACCAGGATAAAGGCCCGGAGCCGGACACGCCATAGAATGAAAATCCCAAATCCCCAAAACCAAATCCCAAAAGCCGAACAGTGGGGGTTTGGAGTTTGGGGCTTGGGATTTAGGAGTTATTCATGTATACCGTCAAGAACGTCATGTCGTCGCCGGTGCACACCATCGCGCCGGAGACGCCGGTCAGCGACGCGATGCACACGATGAAGCAACTGGACAAGTCCAGCCTCGTCGTGCCGATGCCGGATGGCAGCTTCGGGATTGTCACCCAGCGCGACATCGTCGGCAAGGTGATCGCCGGCGGGCGCGACCCGGAGCAGACGCGCGTCGCGGACATCTGCACCGCGCCGATCGCCACCATCCAGCAGGAGGCCAGCCTGCGCGAGTGCTCGGCGCGCATGATGGACCTGAAGGTGCGCCGCCTGCCGGTGCTCGACGACGCGCGGCAATTGGCCGGCATCATCACCGAGACCGATATCTTCGTGGCCGTCGAGGAGCGCGGCTGGGGGCCGGACCAACTCGGCTCGTCCAAGCTGCGCCTGATCGGCACGCTGGCGCGCATCCGCCGCACCACGGTCGAGGATGTGATGAGCAAGCCGGTCGCGCAGGTGGCGCCGGACGCCACGGTCGCGTCCGCGCTGGCACAGATGGCCGCGCAGGGCATCTCCAGCCTGATCGTCACGCCCGAAGCCGGGGCGGCGCGGTACGGCATCGTGACCAAGCGCGACATTATCAGCAAGGTCGTGGCGGCCAACCGCGACCCCGCCGCGCTGCACGTCGCCGCCATCATGTCGGCGGGGCTCTACACCATCGCGCCGCACGTCACGCTGCCGCAGTGCGCGGCGCGCATGGTGGAGCTCGGCGTGCGGCGGCTGACCGTGACGCAGGACGGCCACCCGGTCGGCATCATCAGCGACACCGACATTTTTCGCGTCGTGGAAGGACGCCGTGGCGGCCCGCTTGACCGGCGGCCGCTGCCGCGCCCGGATTTCCGGCACATCACCCGCTCGCATGTGCATACGGCCGCCGACGTCATGGAGCGGCAGGCGCTGCGCGTGCCGCCCGGCACCACCGTCAGCACCGCGCTCGAACTGATGGAAGCGCACGGCATCCTGAGCCTGCTGATCGAGCCGCGCCGGGTAGGCGGGCCGCTTGGCATCGTCACCCAGCGCGACATCGTCTCCAAGATTGTGGCGCAGGAGCGCGACCCGGACGAACTGACGGTCGGCGAGATCTGCTCGTCGCCGCTGATCACGGTCACGCTGCATACGTCGATCGGCGAATGTTCGGACATCATGACGCGCCTCAACATCCGCCGCCTGCCGGTGCAGGACGGCGACGATATTGTCGGCATCGTCAGCGACACCGACATCTTTGCGGCGGTCGAGGAGCGCGGCTGGGAGGCGGAGCCGTCAGCACCGGACAGCACACGCGCACCGCAGGCGGCGCCCGCGCAGCCAAAGGTACCGGCCCGGCGCAAGACGCCCGTCAAGCGCGTCGCAAGAAGCACGCGCAAGCCCGCGCCGAAAAAGCCGACGCGACGGGCGAAGCCAAAGAAGCGCAAGTAGCCCGACGCGAGCGCTCGAACACCCGATGACGAACATCATGCCCGGCGCGGAGCCGTTCCATATGAAGGGTGGTCCAACCGGCTGCCTGCTGGTGCACGGCTTCACCGGCACGCCGCACGAGATGCTCTGGCTGGGCACGCAGTTGGCGGCCGACGGACACAGCGTGCGCGGGCCGCGCCTGGCCGGGCACGCCACGACGCCCGAGGAGATGAGCACGACGCGCTGGCCGGACTGGTACGCCGGCGTGCGCGACGCCTACCGGCAGCTGCACGCCGAGTGCGCGCGTGTCTTCGTGATTGGCCTCTCGATGGGCGGCATGCTGGCCGCGCACCTGGCCGCCACGGAGCAGCCCGACGGCATCGTGCTGATGGCGTCGCCCGCCCACATCCGCGACTGGCGCATCACGTTGTTCCGCCCGTTCCAGCGCTTCATCCCGTACTGGCCGACCGGCGGCGTCTCATATACCGACGCGGAACTGGGCGACGGCCACCTGGTCTATGACCGCTACCCGACCGGGTGCGTGGTCAGCCTGCTCGACTTGGCCGGCGAAATGCGCAAAGATCTGCCGCGCGCAACCGCGCCGAGCCTGCTCGTCTTCTCCAAAGTGGACCGGCTGGCGGACGAGCCGGAGGCACGCTGGGTCTTCGACCGGCTGGGCGCGGCCGACAAGCGGCTGGTGCTGCTGGAGCGCAGCGGCCATATAATCTGCGCCGACTGCGAGCGCGAGACGGTGCTGGCCGAGGTGCGCCGTTTCATCAGCGCGCACGGGGGTTAGGGTTTGACCGGAAACAATCTGCCCACTTGAGTGCGAAAACGCCCGGAAATAGGCGTGTTTCGATGGATCCAATTTGCAAACGGGTCAAGTTATTTCCGGTCAAAGTCTTAGTAGTGGCGCGGCGACTATCGCACCCTTTGGGGTGTCGCCGCGCCACGGGTCGTTATCGATGGCCTCCGTAAGTCGTCGAACACGAAACCTTTGGAGCACGAACGGCGCGAAACTCTGGAACACGAAAGGCGCGGTAGGACTCCATTTAAGGGTGGGCGGGTGCCCAGCGATGTTTTGTTTCAACCATCGTTTTTCCCTCCAGTCTTTGGGGGTCACACCATCCCTTTGTTGAATCCAAGTGCATACCCGTAGTGATCGTATACGACGACGCAGACGACGTGCAGCATTACTACGGCGACGCGAAGCTGGTCGACGCGGGCGCGAAGATGAACCCGGACGATATCGAATAGGACTCGGAATTGACGCTGGAGTGGCCCGCGACCAGCTAACGATATGCGTTGGCGGCCGGTCGATGCGAGCGTAGACAAAGAGCAACCCCTCGAACGGTTGCTCTTTCTGCTGGCTCCGTTCCGCCCGTCGCGCGGGGCGACTGCATGTGGTGGTGACGCGCCTCCCAGCGATGCCCGATTTGCCATTGCATGCTGCGCCGCCGTACAATGATGGCTGCGCCGCTGATCGGCGCAGTCACCATGTTCACATTTAGCTGGCTCCAGTCGCGGCCGGTGCGTTACGCAGCGGTGCCGGTGCTGGTCGCCGCCACCACGCTCGTCCTGGAATTGTCGTTCGAGCCGGCCTCGAGTCCGGTGGTCGCGCTCGTCTATCTGCTGCCGGTACTGGTCAGCACGCTGATCGCGGGCTGGGTCGGCGGCCTCGTCGCGTCACTACTGTCGTTTCTCGCCTTCAACTACTTCTTTCTGCCGCCGTACCACACGCTCGTCGTCGCGAACCCGAGCGACGTGCTGGCGCTGTTCGTGTTTCTGGCCGTGGCCGGGCTGGTCAGCTACCTGCTGGCGCGGGCGCGCCGCGAGGCCGGCACCGCCCAGAAGCAGCAGCACGAATTGGCCGTGCTGTACGACCTGAGCAAGGCCGTCTCCGGGCAGGTCGGCCTGGATATGATGCTGCAGACCATTGCCGGGCGCATCAGCACCGTGTTTGCGGGCAGTCGCTGCGAAGTCTGGCTGAAGCCGGACGCCGGCGCCCTGCGCCTGGCCGCCGAAGCGGGCTCCGTGCCCGCACCGGATGTTGCTCCGTTCGAGGCACTGATCCAGTCTGAGCATGGGCCGCTCGGTATCATCAAGCTCTTCACGCGCGTGCCGCCGGGCGCTGATGAGCGGTTGCTGATCGCGGCGATTGCCGCGCAGGCGGCTGCGGTTATCGAGCGAGCGCGCCTGGCGCAAGCGGCGACGCGCGCCCGCGTGCTGGAAGAGAGCGACCGCATCAAATCGGCGCTGCTCTCGTCGATCTCGCACGATCTGCGCACGCCGCTGGTCACCATCAAGGCGGCCGTGACCGGGCTGATGCGCCGCGACCTGCGCTGGGATGAGGAGTCGCTGGTCGATCAATTGTCTGCGATCAACGAAGAGACCGATCGCCTGAACCGCATCATTGGCAACCTGCTGAGTATGTCGCGCATCGAAGCGGGCGCGGTCCGCTTGCAGAAGCAACCCTATGCGCTGAGTGAAGTGATGGACACGGTGCTGCGGCGGCTGGCGGCGCGCACGCAGGCGCATCTGATCAAGACCGACGTGCCGTCCGACCTGCCGCCGGTGCCGCTCGACTACGCGGCGTTCGAGCAGATCATGACGAACCTGATCGACAATGCCGTGAAATACTCGCCGCCCGGCGCGCAGATCGACATCGCCGCCCGGCGTGTCGGAAACTTCGTCGAGATCGCCGTCAGCGACCATGGCCGCGGCATTCCGCCGGAGGCGCAGCAGTCGGTCTTTGACAAGTTCTACCGCGCCGACAACAGTCCGCGGGTGCCGGGCAGCGGCCTGGGGCTGTCGATCGTCAAGGGTTTCGTGGAGGCGCACGGCGGGCGCGCCTGGATCAGCAGCCAGGCCGGCACGGGCACGCGCGTGACGTTTCTGCTGCCGCTCGAACCGGACGGGGAGGGCGCGCATGAGCAGCCGGGCGCTTAAGGTGCTCATCGTGGACGACGAGCCGCAGATCGTCCGCGCGCTGCGCGCGGGCCTGCGCGCGGGCGGCTACGAGGTCGTCAGCGCCTCAGATGGCGACAGCGCGGTGCGCGCCGCGACCGCCGACACACCCGATGTGATGATTCTCGATCTGTCGATGGCGCCGGTGGACGGCTTTGAGGTGGTCGAGCGCGTGCGGCAAAGCTCGGCGGTGCCGATCATCGTGCTGTCGGTGCGCGATAGCGATCAGGACAAGGTGCGCGCGCTCGATCTCGGCGCCGACGACTACCTCGTCAAGCCGTTCAGCCTCGACGAGTTGCTGGCGCGCATCCGGGTCGCCCTGCGCCATGCCGAGCGCACCACGCCGTCAGCGCCGGCAATTCAGGAGTACGGGCCGCTGCAAATCGATCTCGACGCGCGAGTGGTGACCCGTCGCGGCGAGGAAGTGAAACTGACGCCCAAGGAGTTCGCGCTGCTCAAGGTGCTGATCGAAAACGCCGGCAAGGTGCTGACTCAGCGCGTATTGCTGCAGAAGGTCTGGGGACCGGAGTACGGCGACGAGGCGGCGTACCTGCACGTGTATATCGGCCAGTTGCGCCGCAAGCTGGAAGACGACCCCAGTCGCCCGCGCCTGATTGTGACCGAGCCAGGGGTCGGTTATCGCTTCCGCCTCGATGCGTGAGGCCGCGGATACGAATGCAATCAAACACCAAGTCACCAGGACGCACAGCAGGAAGGATCGGCCTGGCGCCTTGTGACTTGGTGGCCTGGCGCTGAAATACCGAATGCTTCACTCCCGCCGCGGACTGCCCGGCGGGATTTTTTAGTTATTCTTTAGCCACGCTTTAGTCGCGGCTTAGTGCTCCTGCGGTAACCTGACTGTGTAAGCCTACCCAGGAGCATATCATGTCCACGACCGTCTACTCCTCCAATTCGCCCTTGCTGGTCGATCCCGTTGCCGACACACCCGCAGACCGCGAGGAGTTTGCCGCGCGGCCGCGCCTGTTGCTGATGGAGCCCGACCCGGCGCTGCGGCGCGTGCTGGCCAGCGCCCTGTTGCGGCTGGGTTGCGTGCTGAACTTCAAGCGCGATTTGGAGTCGCTCAAAGCAACGATCGCGACCGGCGACTATTCTGGCGCGATTGTCGCGCTGGATACGGACCTTGCGCCGGTGATTCAATTGAGCTCGGCTGCGCCGCCGGGCTTCCGGCTCGCCATCGTGGCCCATGCCCCGCCCGACCCGGTGCTGGCCCGGCGACTGCCCGACGTGCGCTTCCTGCAGAAGCCGTTCGACCTGCGGGAGCTATTGGTGATACTCAACCTGCCCGCAAGGGCAGAGATTATCAAGCGTGACTGAAATCCTATGAGTGAAGTTGTCCGACATATCCGTCAGCGCCGCGACGAGCAGCGACGCCGGTCGATTACCAGCATGCTGCTCGGCCAGGCGCTCGAAACCTCCGAAATGCCGCATCAGGCGATCGGCAAAGTCGTGGCGCTGGCCGTGTTCGCATCCGACGCCCTGTCGTCGGTGGCGTACGCCACCGACGAAATCCTGCTGGTGCTGGCCGCGGCCGGCACCGCTGCGTTCGCGTTTTCGCTGCCTGTGGCGGGCGCGATCTCGCTCCTGCTCGTTATCCTGACGCTGTCGTACCGGCAGACGATCTTCGCATACCCTGGCGGCGGCGGCGCGTACATTGTGGCGCGCGACAACCTCGGCGAAGGGGCCGCACAGACCGCCGGCGCGGCGCTGATGACCGACTACATTCTGACCGTGTCCGTTAGCGTCGCGTCGGGCGTGGCGCAACTGGTCTCCGCATTTCCGGAGTTACATAGCTTTCGCGTCGAATTGGCGCTGGTGATCATCGCGTTCATGACGATCATGAACTTGCGCGGCGTCAAAGAATCCGGCCGTGTCTTTGCCGTGCCGACGTACTTCTTCGTCGGCATGATCGGACTCATGCTCGGCGTCGGCTTGTTCCGCTACTTGACCGGCACGCTGCCGCAGGTGACCGGCGTGCTTCACCCCGTGGAAACCGGCGTCGAGACCTTGTCGTTGTTTCTCGTGCTGCACGCGTTCTCCAGCGGCTGTACCGCGCTGACCGGCGTCGAAGCGATCTCGAACGGCATCACGGCGTTCCGTGAGCCGAAGAGCCGCAACGCCGCCACGACCATGCTCTGGATGAGCGGCATCCTGATGACGACCTTCCTGGCGATCACGTTCCTGGCCGGCCAGGCGGGCGTCGTGCCGTCGAAGGACGAGACGGTCATCTCGCAACTGGCGCGCACGATCATGGGCGCGAGCACGCCGCTGTATCTGCTCACGATTGCGGCCACGACGCTGATACTTATTATGGCGGCCAATACCTCGTTCGCGGACTTCCCGCGACTGGCCGCGCTGCATGCCGGCGACCGCTTCCTGCCGCGGCAGTTGACTTTTCGCGGCCACCGGCTGGTCTTCTCGTGGGGCATTACGCTGTTGGCGATGCTGGCCTCGCTGCTGATTGTGGTGTTCGAGGCCGATGTGTCCGCGCTGATTCCGCTGTACGCCATCGGCGTCTTCCTGTCGTTCACGTTGTCGCAGGCGGGCATGGTGGTCCGCTGGTGGAAAATTTCGAAGCTGAAACCGGGCGATACCATCAAGACGCATGGCTCGATGCTGGAGCACGACCCACGCTGGCACTGGAAGATCGCGATCAATGCGATCGGCGCGGCAGCGTCGTTCGTGGTGATGATCATCTTTGCCGTGACCAAGTTCCCGCAGGGAGCGTGGATCGTGGTCGTGTTGGTGCCGACGCTGGTGATCGTCTTCTTCCGCATCCACCACCATTACCAGCGCGTGGCAACCGAGTTGAGCCTGCGCGGCAAGGCAGTGCAGATGGGGCCGCGACCGTTGAAGACGATCCTGCTGGTGGACGATGTGCATGCGGCCACGCTGCGCATGGTCAATTTCGTCAAGTCCACCGGTGAGCCGTGGGAAGGCGTGCACATCGCGATCAACCCGGAGAAGACCGAGCAGGTGGCGCAGAAGTGGGCCGAGCGCCTGCCGGACGCGCCGCCGCTCGTGATCCTCGAATCACCGTACCGCAGCCTGACGCAGCCGCTGGTCGACTATATCCAGGCGTACCTGAAGGAGCGGCCGGACGCGTTCGTACACGTCATCCTCAGCCAGATCACTTTTGACAGCTACTGGGAGCACGCACTACACCAGAACAGCTCAATCGTGTTCAAGCTGGCGCTGCAGTCGATGCCGCGCGTGGTCGTGACCGATGTGACGTACCAGTTGCACGTCCATGCCAACGGCAAGCCGGCCGAAGTGGCCGGCGCAGCGAGCTCCGGCCGGTAGCACCGCCTGCACTACGCTGCTCATGACATTAGCGGCATTTCGCGTAGGGGCACCCCTTGCGGGTGCCCGCTGCCGGGCCGGGGCAAGCCCGGCCTCTACGCGGATGTAATGCAACTACTCATGCTCGCCGGGCATGGGGTTCGCGCAAGAACGAAGCGCAGCGCGCCCGGGTCGTCAGGCAATGGTGATCCGGGCGCGCTGGGCGTTGGGCCGCCGCGCCGAAATTTGTCCGCGTTTTGAATTCTGCTATAATCTCTTGGCGTCCAGCGGGCAGCAGATTGTGGCTGGCACGCGGGCCATTAGCTCAATTGGCAGAGCAAGCGACTCTTAATCGTTAGGTTACAGGTTCAAGTCCTGTATGGCCCACTGACACGATCACACCTGCCAGGTCTAATCGCCTGGCAGATTCTTTATCGGGTGTGTCCACCGCGCGCCGGGGTGGTGAAATGGCAGACACGCAGGCCTTAGGAGTCTGTGCGGGCAACCGCGTGTGGGTTCAAGTCCCTCCCCCGGCAACCCGAAAGCAGTAGGCACCAGGCATAAGGCAGACGGCGTTTCCGGCGCCTGCCCTCGCTTCGTGCTTACTGCTTTCTTTGCGCCTGCGGCCGGGAAGCGCCCGTCGGGGCGCGTTTCAGATTTGGGGCGAACTGGTGCCTGGGCAATACAAGTCGTCACTCCCGCGGAAGCGGGAGTCCAGGGGCAACACCACTGGATGCCCGCTTTCGCGGGCATGACGTATTGCTCCCGCCTCGCCGCTCCCCAATCTGAAATGCACCCCCCGGCCGCGAGTCTTTGACACTCCGATTCATCACTTTTATAATGACGCGTACCCCAAGGACATGCGAAGGTAAACTATGACGACACTGCAAAATGTTACGGAAGAGAAGCTCGGCCCCTGCCTGATCGCGCTGCAGGCGGAAGTAGCCGCCGCCGACGTGGCCACGGCCATGCAGTCGGCTGCGCAGCGCATCGCCCGGCAGACGCGCATCCCCGGTTTCCGGAAAGGGAAGGCACCGTACGCCGTGGTCCTGCGCACGATCGGCAAAGAGGCGCTGCGGCAAGAGGCGGTCGAAGAGATCGCCGACGATGTGCTGATCAAGCTGCTGGACGAGCGCAGCATCAACGCCTATGCGCGGCCGGTGCTGGAGGTCGTGAGCCAGGAGCCGATGACGCTCAAGTATACGGTGGCCACCCGCCCCGTGATCGACCCGGGCGCGTACCGATCGCTACGCCTGGAGCCGAAGCCGGCCGAGCAGATCGGCGACACGCAGGTTGACCGCGCGCTGGCGCAGGTGCAGCGCGCGCATGCCACCATCGCGACGGTCGAGCGCGCCGCCGAAATCGGCGACATCGTCAACATGGATGTCAAGATCATGTCCGGCGAGGCCATGCTGATCGACCGCAAAGCGACCGATGTGGCGCTGGTCGAGGGCGAGGAGGACCTGACGCCCGGCTTCAGCCGGGCGATGATCGGCGTGGCCAAAGGCGATTCGCGCACGATCAACCTGCTGGTGGCGGAGAGCGACACCGAGAGCGGGCTGGCCGGGCAGACGCTGAACATCACGGCGGTGGTTCACGAGGTCAAGTCGATGACGCTGCCGGCGCTCGACGACGAGTTGGCCAAGACCGACGGGCGCTTCGAGACGCTCGACGAATTACGGGCCGATCTCAAGAAGAATCTGCAAGACAATGCCGACCACGTCGCGAAGGAGACGTTTGACGATGAGGTGCTGAAGGCAGCCGTCGCTGGCGCCAAGGTTGAGTACCCCGACGTGATGCTCAATGAGGAAGTCAACCATCAGATCGAGCACTTCAAAGAGGACGTGGCGCAGCAGGGCTTCGTGTTCGACCAGTGGCTGCGTATGAATAACATGTCGCTTGACACCTTCCGCTCGTCGATCCGGCCCGGTTCGGAATCGCGCTTGCGCAACACGTTGTTCCTATACGACATCGCGGAGCGCGAGGGGCTGAAGGTGCAGGCCGACGACATCAACGTCGAAGTGGAGTCGATGGCGGCGCGCTATCCCGAGGATCTACGCGGCTATGTGCGCGACGCTTACAAGGACAAGAACTCGCAGGTGGCGCTGGGCCTGACGCTCCTGCAGCGCTGGACGATGGAGAAGTTGGTGGCGATCGCGAAGGGTGAGGTCGTCATGCTGCCCGGTGATGCCGATGCGGCGCGCCCAAGCGACGTGGTCGTCGCCTCGTAACAGACACGGCGCGCCGGCACCCATGCGGGGATGCCCCCGCGCCGTATTGGGTAGTGATAGTCAATTCTCAGCGGGCGCGCCACCGGCCGCCCGCCGGTAAGGCGAGGTAAATAACCGCATGGAGATTCAGAGCGTGATCCCGTACGTTATCGAAAACACCGGCCGCGGCGAGCGGGCGATGGACATCTATTCGCTGCTGCTCAAGGAGCGCATCATCTTCCTGGGCACGCCGATCAACGACCAGGTCGCCAATGCGATCGTGGCCCAGTTGCTCTTCCTCGACCGCGAGGACCCGGATCGCGAAATCCAAATGTTTATCAATTCGCCGGGTGGCGTCATCTATTCCGGCCTGGCGATCATCGACACGATGGGCCTGATCCGCGCGCCGATCTCGACGGTGGCGGTCGGCTCGACGGCGTCGTTCGGCACGGTGGTGCTGGCGATGGGCTCCAAGGGCCGCCGCCGCGCGCTGCCCAATGCAACGATCCACCTGCACCAGCCGCTGGGCGGCGCCGAGGGGCAGGCCACGGATATTGCCATCCACGCCAAGGAGATCCTGCGCCTGCGCGAGAAGCTGAACACCATTCTGGCGGCCGCGACCGGCAAGACGCTGGAAGTGATCGCGCACGACACGGAGCGCGACTTCTTCCTGGACGCGCAGGGCGCGGTCGACTACGGCCTGGTCGACGAGGTCCTGACGCGCGGCCTGGACGGCAAGGATGGCGACAAGCCGAAGAACGGCTAACGCGCCGCTCGCTCTGCGGCGGTGCTCCTGCTTCGTATGAATTCGTGCGCGCGCTCCGGGACGGCATTTTGCCTTCCGGGCGCGCGCATGCTGTTTATCTCGCAGGGCGGTTGACACGAACCATGACACAGTCCAAATACGCGATGATCTCGGTTGACGAGGCGCTCGCCATCGTGCTCGATCACGTGCATGCGCGGCCGCCGGTGCGCGTGCCGCTCGATGCGGTGCACGGGCTGGTGCTGGCGGAGGACTGCGCGGCGACCGATGCGATGCCGCCGTTCGCCGCCGCCGGCGTCGATGGCTTCGCCGTTCGCGCGGCCGATGGCGCCAGGCCGCGCCGGTACCTGGGCGAGCAGATGGCCGGGTACGTGGCGGGCATCCGCGTGGAGCCCGGCACGGCGATGCGCATCACCACCGGCGCGCCGGTGCCGGATGGGGCCGATGCGGTCGTGATGGTCGAGGTGGCCGAGGTGCGCGACGGGCAGGTCATTGTCCATGCAGCGCCTAATGCGGGCGACGGCATCCGGCCGGTAGGGCAGGATATCCAGACGGGTGAAGTCGTGTTACGCAGCGGAACGCTGCTCGGTCCCGCCGAGATCGGCCTGCTGGCGATGATCGGCTGCGCGGAGGCGCCGGTGATTCCGCGCCCGCGCGTCGCCGTCTTCTCCACGGGCGATGAACTGGTGGAGCCGGGGCAGACGCCCGGCCCCGGCCAGATCCGCGACAGCAATCGCTTTGCGCTGCTGGCGGCGGCGCGCGCGGCCGGCGCCGAGGCGCTCTCACTGGGCGCGGCGCGCGACAATGCCGACGAACTTAGCGCGAAGATGGACGAGGCGCTGGCGCGCGGCGACGTGATTGTCTCATCCGGCGGCGTCTCGATGGGCCAACTCGATCTGGTCAAGCCGCTGCTGGAACGGCGCGGGCAGGTGCACTTCGGCCGCGTGACGATGAAACCCGGCAAGCCGCTCACCTTCGTGACGATCGGCGAGACGCCGTTCTTCGCGCTGCCGGGCTTCCCGGTCTCGTCGCTCGTCTCGTTCGAGCTGTTCGTGCGGCCCGCGCTGCTGAAGATGGCCGGTCGCAGCGACGTGCTGCGCCCGCGCATCACCGTCGCGCTGGCGCACGACGTGAAGCACGACGCGGCGCGCACCGAATTCCAGCGCGCGATCGCCACGGCGCGCGACGGGGAGTACGCGGCGACGACCACCGGCTTTCAAGGCTCCGGCCGCCTGCTGTCGATGGCCGGCGCGAACGTGCTGATCAAACTGCCGGTCGGACGCGGCGACTTCAAGCGCGGCGAGTACGTCGAGGCGCTGGTAATCGGGGAGATCAGGTAACCAAGTGCCAGAGATCAGCCGTTTCTTTGGGATCGTCATACGCATGTACTATGATGATCACGACCCGCCTCACTTCCATGCAATTTACGGTGGCGAAGAAGCACAAATTGGTATCGAACCAATTGCGTTGCTTCATGGCAATTTACCTGGACGGGCGTTGTCAATGGTATTCGAGTGGGCTGCCATACATCAACAAGAATTACTGGGGAACTGGCAACTTTTGCGAGTTGATAGCGTGCCGGTTAAGATAGCGCCGTTGCGCTAGGGAGGGCCTGTGTTTCCACGTATTAAGGCTGTGCGATACATAGACGGCTACACGCTGGAACTGACCTTTGGCGACGGGGTGGTGGCGCGCCTTGATTTCCAAGCTAAGGTCTGTGGCCGCGGAGGCGTATTTGCGCCTCTTGCCGATACGCGCGTTTTTCGCCAGGTCGCCGTTGACTCGGAATCGGGCACGCTAGTGTGGCCGAACGGAGTTGATCTGGATCCGGATGTGCTGTATAGCGAAGCAACGGGCAAAACGCTCCCGATGCCACAAGCCGCGTGATTACTGCGGTCGGCCGCGGCGACTTCAAGCGCGGCGAGACCGTCGAGGCGCTGGTGATCGGGGAATTGCGCTGATTGCGCGGTTCCAAGCACGGGTTGGCATTCAGGACGTTCTGCGGTCATCTACACCGCAAAGCACGTACAGACCATTCACCGAAAGGAGCATCACCTATGAGTCGCTCGGCTCTGTCGGTCTCTGTTTTCGGCGTGTACCTCGTTGGAATGGGCGTATCGCTCTTCCTGGCGCCCAATCTCATTTTTAGCCTGTTCGGAATCCCGCCGGTCACGGATATCTGGGCGCGGGTGGTTGGCGTGCTGGCGTTGGTGCTGGCCTATTACTATCTCTCGGCCGCACGCGCCGGCCTGACGGCGTTTTTCCAGTGGACGGTGACGGCGCGTATCGGCGTGTTCGTGCTGTTTGCAGCGCTCGTGCCGCTGTTTGCCGCGCCGCCGCAGTTGATCATGTTCGGCACAGTGGACCTGCTCGGCGCCGTGTGGACGTGGTGGGCGCTGCGTAAAGGGTAGATAGCCAGCGCAACGGAACCATCAAAATTGAGAAGGCGCCGGGCTGTGTGCCGGTGCCTTTTTTGTTCGCCCTGCGCGTGCGCTTCTACCGCTTGCGCGCGATGCTCAGCGCCCCAGCGCGCGCTTTGTGACCGCCGGGTGGTTCGACAGCACGACCGGTACGCCAAGCCAGCGATAGTACGCCAGCCGCGGCTCCGGCACATCGTCCAGCGGGCAGACCAGCTTGCCCTGCCGCCGCGCCCACCAGACGTATAGCGGGTTCAACATAATGATGGGCCAGAACGGGCCGAGGAAGTCGGTGGGGTAGAGCGGTAGCACGTTGGAAAGCGTGATCATGCCGATTGGCAGACTCGGCGCGAGCGCCTTGATCGCCTGTAGAAGCGGCAGATGGAACGAGATCAGCACGCAGCGCGCCAGCGCGTTGTGCCGCATCAGCAGATCCACCAACCGCTGCGCGTCAACCGGGTTCGCGAAGCGCGCATCCTTTAGTTCGAGCGCCAGCGGCACGCTCGTTACCGCCAGTAGTTGCTCGAGCGTCGGCGGCGCTTCACCGCCAAACAACTCCGCAAACGGCCGGCGCGTCTTTAGCGCCTGCACTTCGGCCAGCGTCATGCCGGCGATCGGCCCGCTGCCGTTGGTCGTGCGGTCCACCGTGGCGTCGTGCATCAATACGATCTGGTCGTCGCGCGTGAAGCGCAGATCGGTTTCCAGCACCGCTGCGCCCTGCTCCAGCGCCAGCCGGAACGCGCCGAGCGTGTTCTCCGGCAGGTCGTCCGACGCGCCACGGTGCGCCATGATCAGCGGCAGGGCCGTGCGCGGCTGGCGGCGGAACGACTGCCAGGTGAGCGCTTCGTTGGCGGCAGGCATCCTACGCCGCTTCGATCAGATGCGCTGTCTCGGCTTCCTTCGTTGCGCGCGCCAGGTTGACCGTCAACAGCACGGCCAGCCCGCCGATGAACAGCACGATCAGCGACAGGAGCCCGTAGCGCATCGAGCCGAAGATCTGGTTGGCCAGCCCGAACAGCAGGGGGCCGATCCACGACGTGCCTCGGTCGCTGATTTCATAGAACGAAAAGAACTCCGCTTCGCGCCCATGCGGTATCATTTGTGCGAACAGCGAGCGCGCCAGCGCCTGGCTGCCGCCCATCACGACGGCGATGACTGCGCCAAGCAGCCAGAACTCGGTCTTGGTCGTCAGCGCCAGCCAGGCGTAGACGACGACGATTGACCAGACGATCAGCGTGCCGATCAGCGTGCGCATGCCGCCGATGCGCTGCGCCAGGTATGAGATGCTGTATGCTCCGACGAATGCGACCGCCTGAATCATGAGCAGGACAAGCAGCATCTCGGTCGTGCTCATGCCCAGTTCAACCGTGGCGAACAGCGTGGCGACGACGATCACCGTCTGGATGCCGTCGTTGAACAGCAGATACGCGACCAGGTAGCGCAGCGTCTCCGGGAAGTTCGCGACCTGCCGCAGCGTGTTCGACAACTGCTTGAGCCCGATCGTCAGGTAGTTCTCGCCGGCGGGCATCTGCCGCACGGCATGACGCGGCTGGATGGCGCGGAAAGTGATGAACGAGAAGCCGAGCCACCAGGCGCCCGCGCTGGCCAGCGAAATGCGCGCCGCGAGCGCGTCGTCCACGCCGAACGATTTGCCGGTGACGAACAGCACCAGGTTCAGCGCCAGCAGAATGCCGCCGCCGGCGTAGCCCATCGCGAAGCCGCGCGCCGACACGGCATCGCGCTGATCGGGCGTGGCGATATCCGGCAGGTAGGCATTGTAGAAGACGATGCTGGCGCCGAATGCGAGGTTGGCGACAATAAACAGCAATCCGCCCAGCCAGTACAGGTCGGCGGTCACAAAGAAGAGTAGTACCGTGGAGGCCGATCCGAGCAGCGCGAAGAACATCAGCATCCGCTTGCGCAGGTGCGAGTAGTCTGCAATGGCGCCGAGCACCGGCAGGAAGAAGACCTGCAGCAGCACCGAGAGCGACACGCAGTAGGGGTAGAACGAGTCGAACTTGACCGGGATGCCCAGGATGTTGACAAACCCGTTGACGGCGGCGGCCCTGGTGACGGCAGAGAGGTACGGGCCGAGAAAGCCGGAGACGACCGTGGTGCTGAAGGCGGAGTTGGCCCAGTCGTACATGGTCCAGCCCCAGATCTCGCGCGGGTTGTTTGGCGCTATGCGATGGGTTTCCACGGCGGGTCCTTTCACATTCGGAGGTGGCGGCATTGTAGCGGTTTTCTGCGGCAATTGCAACGATGGCGCGCGGCACGAGACCCCAAGGGTTTTTGAAACCCTTGGGCTCTGGCGGGCGCCAGGGCGTGTTGACAGCCATCCATACGCGGTGTTATGATGCGCGCAACGTAATAGCCGAAGCCCGAGTGTGAGGGTTATGACCGCACTACCCAGCGGCACCGTCACCTTCCTCTTCACCGACATCGAGGGCAGCACGCGCCTCGCGCAGCAGCACCCCGCCGCGTGGCCGGGCGCCAAGGCGCGCCACCACACCATCCTCCGAAGCGCCATTGAGTCTCATGGCGGCTACGTCTTCCAGGTCATCGGCGACGCCTTCTGTGCCGCGTTCCACACCGCGTCTGACGCACTGGCCGCGGCGCTGGAGGCGCAACGCGCGCTCGTAGGGGCGACAACGGACGCGCAACGGACAAACGGACAATCGGTAGGGGCAACCCTTGCGGTTGCCCCGGATGGGCAGGGCTTACCCCTACCGATTCGTGTGCGCATGGGCATTCATACCGGCAGCGCGACCGCCCGGCCCGATGGCGACTACGAAGGTTACATGGCGTTGGTACGGGTGCAGCGCATCATGTCCGGCGCGTACGGTGGTCAGGTGCTCATGTCGCAGGACGCGGCCGAACTGGTTGGACGTGATCTGCCTGCAGGCGTCGGTCTGCGTGACCTCGGCACACACCGGCTCAAAGACCTGGCTGCCCCAGAGCATCTATTTCAGGTTGTCGCACAGGGACTGCCCGCCGACTTCCCGCCGCTGAAGACCGCCGATCACCCCAACAACCTGCCGATGCAACTGACGTCGTTTATCGGGCGCGAGGCCGAAGTCGCCGAGGTGCGCCGGTTGCTTGGTGGCACGCGCCTGCTGACGCTCTCCGGTGCCGGTGGGGTTGGCAAGACGCGACTCGCCTTGCAGGCCGCCACCGAAGAACTCGCGTCGTTCGGTGATGGCGTTTGGTTCGTCGAACTGGCACCGCTGGCGGACCCCGCGCTCGTGCCGCAAGCGACTGCATCGGCGCTGGGACTTCAAGAACAAGCGGGCAGACCGTGGATAAACAGCCTGAGCGATTATCTCCGCGCAAAGCATTTGCTGCTCGTCTTGGACAACTGCGAACACTTGATTGAAGCGTGCGCCAGATTAGCAGATCAACTCTTGCGCGGCTGTCCCAAATTGAACATTCTCGCGAGCAGCCGCGAGGCGCTGGGCATCGCCGGCGAGACAGCCTATCGCGTCCCTTCGCTCTCACTGCCTGACCCGCGCCAATTCGTGGAGGCATGGCTGAGTGGTCCGTTAGACCATGCCCCTGATCATGCAGGGCAACCGGCCGGCTTCCCCCTACAATCCCTCATGCAATACGAAGCAGTGCGCCTGTTCATCGAACGTGCGATCGCCGTGCAGCCTTCGTTTGCGCTGACCAACCAGAACGCGCCCGCCGTCGCGCAGATCTGTCGCCGCCTCGATGGCATCCCGCTCGCGATCGAACTTGCGGCGGCGCGGATCAAGTCACTCTCGCCGGAGCAGATCGCCGCGCGGTTGGATGACCGCTTCCGACTGCTGACGGGCGGCAGTCGCACCGCGATGCCGCGCCAGCAGACGCTGCGCGCAGCGGTTGATTGGTCGCACAGTTTGTTGACCGAGCCGGAGCGCGTCCTGCTGCGAAGGCTGGCGGTCTTTGCGGGCGGCTGGACGCTCGAAGCGGCGGAGACAGTCTGCAGTAGTCAGAAGTCAGATATCAGTAGTCAGACTGAAACCTCAACACCTAGCACCAATCTGGCTACTGACGACCGGCTACTGAAATCTGACGATGTGCTCGACCAGCTGGCGCACCTGGTGGACAAGTCGCTGGTCGTGGCGGAAGAGCGCACCGGCAGCGCACGCTACCGGATGCTGGAGACGATCCGCCAGTATGCGCGCGAAAAATCGCTGGAATCGGGAGAGGCGGAGCGGATACGAGACCAACACCTGGCGTTCTTCCTGACGGTAGCCGAGGCGGCCGAGCCAAAGTTGTACGGCGCTGAGCCTGCTAAGTGGTTGCAGCGATTGGATACGGAACACGACAATCTGCGGGCGGCGATAGACTGGGCGACTGAGCGCGGAAAAGTAGAATTGGGATTGCGGCTGGTTGTGGCGCTGTCGTGGTATTGGTTCATGCGCGTATATTACACCGAAGCTCGTGCACGAATCGGCGCCCTGATTGCGCGTTCAACAACGGTGGCGAAAACCCCACAGATTAGATTGGCAGTTGCAAAGGCGCTGAATAGGGCTGCCGATTTTGCCCAAGATCTGGGGGATGTTGAGAAGGCACGCTCGTTCTCTGAGGAGAGTCTGTCAATGGCATCTGAGGATGAGAACAAGGAAGAAATCGCTCATGCCTTCTACAACTTGGCGCGCCTGGCGTTGGCGGAAGGTCATCATCCGGAGGCGGCGGCTCTATATGATCAAAGTATAGCGCTATATCGGGAAGCGAAAGACAGTCGGGGACTCGGGGGATCGCTCCAGGGGCTTGCGGTTGCGTTAACACGGCAAGGCAATTTGGAACAGGCTGTGTCGCTCTACGAAGAAGTCATTGTGTTGAGGCGAGAAATGAATGACAAAACATTACTCGCCTTCGCGCTTGATCAGCTTGGGCGTGTCATGCAACTGGCGGGGAACTTTGAACGTGCCGCGGTGCTCCATAAGGAAAGTTTGCTCCTGCGAATCAGAGTGGATAACAGGCGTGGCATTGCCTTTTCATTGCTCTCATTTGCTGGTCTGGCGGCGCAGCAGAAAGCAGAACGCGCCGTGCAACTATATGGCGCGGGAGAGGCGTTGCTTGAAGCTCTCCACGCGCAGGAAGAGTTTCGTGACCCCGTCGTGCATGTGCAAGACGTTGCCACGCTACATGCGCAACTCGACGAAGCCGCGTTCAGCACCGCGTGGAATGAAGGTCGCGCGATGACGATGGAGCAGGCGACCGCCTACGCCCTGGAGAGGACCGATGTCTGACCCTTCGACAAGCTCAGGGCAAGCCCGTCCCTCGGGCACCGTCACCTTCCTCTTCACCGACATCGAGGGCAGCACGCGCCTCGCGCAGCAGTTTTCCACGGCGTGGCCAGGCGCGCAGGCGCGCCATCATACCACTGTCCGGGGTGCCATCGAATCACCCGGGGAAAAACGAGGATGAACGAAGCCATGACGAACACCGTGATTGAAGTAACAGGGTTTCGCAAGGCGTACGGCAATTACGTTGCCGTGGACGGCATCAGTTTCGACGTAAAGCAGGGCGAGATATTCGGTTTTCTCGGCCCCAACGGCGCTGGAAAGACTAGCACGCTCGAATGCCTGGAAGGCTTGCGAACTCCCAGTGCGGGCTCTTTGCGCGTGGCAGGCTTAGACCCGGGCAGCGAGTCCCGCAAGCTGCGCAACGTGATTGGCGTCCAACTGCAATCGGCGGGATTGCCGGAGAGCATTACGCCGGACGAGGCGATGCGGTTCTTCTGCGCTTATCACAGCGTGGCGCCCCGCTTCGACTTGTTGGAACGCCTGGGTCTGGCGCAGAAACGGAACACCCAGTTTTACGAGCTCTCCGCCGGACAGCAACGGCGGCTCGTGCTTGCTCTGGCGGTTGCTCACAAACCCCAGGCGCTCTTTCTGGACGAACCGACGGCTGGACTGGATGTGGCGACCCGCGTCGAGTTGCATGCCATGATGCGAGAGTTGCAAGCGGCGGGCACCACGATCATGCTGGCGACCCATGACATGGCCGAAGCGGAGCAGATGTCCGACCGGGTTGCGATCCTGCTGGGAGGCAAGATCGTCAGTATCGGGACCCCGTTGGAGATCACAGCCACCGGCGCGGGCCTGACCAAGATCTCCGTGCGGACGCAGGCATCCAGCCTGTGCGCCCCGGGCATCACGTTCCCGGCCGTCAGCCAGCACTCAGTCAAAGACGACTATAGCATCTACTTCAGCTCCGATATCGGCCCAACCGTTTCGGCCATTATCGCGCGGATTGATGCCAACAAGGATACGCTGATCGATCTGCGCGTGGAGCGCCCTTCGCTGGAAGATCGGTTCCTCGAAATCACGAACGCCGGAGCGGCCCAATGAACGCCTTTGTCCACCACTTCGCTTTCGAGTTTCGAACGGGCATCCGCAACAAACAGTTACTGTTGATGAACTATCTGTTCCCGCTGGGCTTTTACTTGCTGATGGGGTTTATTATGGCCGAGATCAACCCGTTCTTCCGGGAGGATATCATCCCGGCCATGGTCGTCTTTAGCATACTGGCTGCAACGTTGCTGGGGCTACCGGACCCGCTCGTCAACGCCCGCGAGAACGGGATCTTTCGCAGCTACAAGATCAACGGCATTCCAGCCATCTCGATCCTGGTCATTCCGGCGCTGACGACCATGCTGCACCTGCTGATCGTCGCGGCGATAATCACTGTCAGCGCGCCTTTGCTATTTCGTGCTCCTGTGCCGGTAAACTGGCTCAACTTTGCGCTGATCGTCGCCGCGATGGCGCTGGCCTGCGCCGGCTTGGGTGTCCTGATCGGCGTGGTCTCGCCGAGTTCGCGCATGACGGTGCTCTGGTCGCAGCTTGTCTTCGTGCCCTCCATGATATTGGGCGGTATGATGCTCCCATACGCGATGCTGCCTGCGGCGGCCGCAAAGCTCGCGCAGCTTCTGCCGGCCACGCAAGCGATGAATGCGTTCAGGGGTCTGGCGATGGGGAAGGCGGCCGCGTTTTCGCCCGAAGGGTCGGTCATCGCGTTGCTGATCAGCGGCATACTGGCGTTTGGGCTGGCTGCCTATCTCTTTAGCTGGGATAGCCGCAACACGGCGCGCCGGGGGCATCCCGTGCTGGCGCTCCTGGTGCTCTTGCCATATGTCGTCGGCATACTATTGTTTGCGTAACTACCGATAAATACCTTCAATGCACTGAGCCCATCGGGGAGTACGCCCTCGCGTAAGTGGTTGCCTGTCCTCCCTTGACCGTCGAAATGCAAGACGCCGCTCGATTCGAGCGGCGTCTTGCATTCCGTGCCCGGACACCTGGAACTTGGTTGTTTGGATTTGGCGCTTGGGATTGGGGAGTTGTTAGTCCGCCGGTACCGCTGCGTCGGTCGTGGCACCGGCCGGTTCCACACCTTCGAGTGTGAAATCGATATCGCGGCGGAACTGGCTCATATACAGGTCGTGGTAGAACCCGCCCTGCTTGAGCAGTTCGTTGTGGTTGCCGCGCTCGATGATCTCGCCATCCTTCAGCACCAGCACCTGGTCGGCGTGGCGGATGGTGCTCAGGCGGTGCGCGATAACGAACGACGTGCGCCCGCGCATCAGTTCCTCCAGCGCCTTCTGGATCAGCCGCTCGGTGCGCGTGTCCACCGACGAGGTCGCCTCGTCGAGGATCAGGATGCGCGGGTTGACCAGCGCCGCGCGCGCGATCGAGATCAACTGCCGCTGGCCCTGCGAGAGCCCCGCGCCGCGCTCGCCGAGCAGCGTCTGGTAGCCTTGCTGTAGGCGCTCAATGAACTCGTGCGCCCGCGCCAGCTTGGCTGCTTCAATCACTTCCGCGTCGGTGGCGTCGGGCCGCCCGTAGCGGATGTTGTTCATCACTGTGTCACTGAACAGGAACGAGTCCTGCAGCACAATGCCGATCTGCTTGCGCAGACTGGCCTGCGTCACGTCGCGCACGTCAATGCCGTCGATGCGCACCTCGCCCGCGACCACGTCGTAGAAGCGCGGGATCAGGTTGATGATCGTCGTCTTGCCGGCGCCGGTCGGCCCGACAATGGCGACCGTCTGCCCCGGCTGCGCCGACAGGCTGACGTCGCACAGCACGCGCTGGCCCGGCTCGTACTCCGCCGACACCACGTCGAACTCGACCAGGCCATTGATCGGCGGCATCTCCTTCGCCTCGCGCCGGTCCGTCAGGTCCGGTGCCTGGTCGAGGAACCCGAAGATGCGCTCGCCGCCGGCGATGGCGCTCTGCACGTTGGCCCACATGACCGAGATCTGCGAGATCGGCTGCGCCAGCCGCTGCGAGTAGTTGATGAAGGTGATGATCAGTCCGATCGAGAGCGACGTGCCGAACAGGTCGCCGCCGCCCAGCAGCAGGATGCCGCCGACGCCGGCCACCAGTGCGATCGAGACGTAGCCGAGCGCTTCGAGCGTCGGCTGCAGGCCGCTGGTGAACGCCACGGCGCGGATGTTCGCGTCGCGCGTGGCGGCGTTGCTCTCCGAGAACTGCTGGATGCTCTCATCCTCGCGCCCGAACGCCTGCACCTCGCGCACGGCGGCGAAACTTTCCTGCAGGTTAGCGTTGACGTTGCCGACCTCGCGCCGCACCTTGCGGTAAGCGTTGCGCGCCTGCGTCGAGAACCAGAGCGTGGCCGCCAGCATAATCGGCGCCGTCAGCAGGCTGATCAGCGCGTAGCCCGGGCTTTTGGCGATCATGTTGACCGCAATCCAGAAGATGACCAGCACGCCCTGGATGACGCCGATCAGCGGGAAGCCGACGACCTGCTGGATCGTGTCTGAGTCGTTCGTGATGCGGCTCATCACGTCGCCCGCCTCGTGCCGCGTGTAGTAGCCAAGCGACAGGCGGTGAATGTGCCGGAAGACCTGCGCGCGGATGTTGTACAGTACCTTCTGGCCGGCGTAGGTCATCAGATAGATTTGCGTGCCCTGCACGACCGCGCCGCCGACGTACAGGCCGACGATCAGCAGCACCAGACCGCCCAACCCGGCTACCCGGTCGGCCGGCGTGGCCTGCGGATTCGGCGGCGCGTACCAGCAGTTGGTGGGGCGCGCCGCGCTCGTGGCCGCGCCGGCGAAGGCGCTCTGCGCGGCGGGCGCGATGTAGCAGTCGATCGACTGCCCGATCAGGTCGGGCACCAGCACCTGCATGTACACGCCCATCAGCACAAACGAAATGACGCCAATCAGAATATACCAGTAGCGCTTGAAGTACTGCCAGAACCGGCCCAGCGTGGCGCTCACGCTCTTGGGCTTGCTCGTTTCGACCTGGAGCGCCATGTCACGGTGACCCATCATCATAAGAAGACTCCGTATCCAGTCGTCAGTCGTCAGTAGTCAGAAAGCAGTGAACAGTGAACAGTGAAAAGTGAACAGTGAACCGTGAACGGTGAAAAGTGAACAGTCGTCAATGCAAGGTGCGCGAGTCGCAGCCGACCGCTCACTGTTGACTGTTCACTGTTGACTGTTCACGGTTGACTGCACTTGTGCATCGTCCATCAGTTGCGACGAGTAGATTTCGGCGTAGATCTCGGACGAGTCGAGCAGGTCTTCGTGCGTGCCGCTCGCCACGACGCGTCCCTTCTCCAGCACCAGAATCTGGTCGGCGTTCAGCACCGTGCTGATGCGCTGCGCGATGACGAACGAGGTGCGGCCCTTCATCAACTGGTCGAGCGCCTGCTGGATGCGGTACTCCGTCGCCAGGTCGACGCTGCTCGTCGAGTCGTCCAGGATCAGGATGCGCGGGTTCATCAGCAGCGCGCGCGCGATGGCGATGCGCTGCTTCTGGCCGCCGCTCAGCGTCGAGCCGCGCTCGCCGACATGGGTGTTGTACCCTTCGGGGAACGTCATGATGAAGTCATGTGCTGCGGCCGCCTTCGCCGCCGCCATGACATCGTCCAGGCCGGCATCCGGCCGCCCGAACGCGATGTTGTCGCGAACGGTGCCGGTGAACAGCGTCGTCTCCTGCAGCACGATGCCGATCTGCGTGCGCAAGCTCTCGATCGTCACGTCGCGCACGTCGCTGCCGTCAATCGTCACGCGGCCCTCGCTGGCGTCGTAGAAGCGCGGCAGCAGGTTGATGATTGTCGTCTTGCCGCTGCCGGTCGCGCCGAGCAGGGCGACGGTCTGGCCGGGTTTGGCCTCGAAGGTGACGTTGCTCAGCACCGGGTCGCCACCCTTGAAGTAGCGGAATGTGACGCCCTCGAACTTCACAGCGCCCTGCACCTGCTGCAGCGTGACCGCGTCGGGCTTGTTCTGCACGTCGTTCCGGGCGTCCACGATCTCGAAGATACGCTGGGCCGAGGCGGCCGCCTGCGCCATCAGGGTGATGATGAAGCCGAGGTTGCCGAGCGGGAAAAACACATAGACGACGTAGAGGCTGAACTTCTGCCACTCGCCGATCGTCAGCAAGTTGTTGATGATCTGCTCGCCGCCGAAATACAGGATGGCGGCCTGGCCGAGATTGGCCAGCACAAAGACGACCGGAAACAGGAACGCCATGATGCGCGACACCATCAACTGGTTCGCGAGCACGTCGCCCGCCGCGCGCTCGAAGCGCTTCTGCTCGCGCGGCTCCTGCGCGAAGGCGCGCACGACCTTCAGTCCCGCCAGGCTCTCCTGCAGGACCGTGTTCATGGCCGAAATGCGCATCTGCACAGAGATAAACAGCGGCTGGGCGATGCGGCCAAAGAACATGAACAGGATCATCGCCGCCGGGACGATCGGCAGGATCACCAGCGTCAGGAAGTGGTTGGTAAACCAGAGCACCGTCAGCGTGCCGAGCAGCAGGACGATCGCCTGTGTGGACATCACCAGCCCCTGGCCGATGAAGAGGCGCACCTTTTCCACGTCGTCGGTCGCGCGGATCATCAACTGGCCGGTCTGGTTCTGGTCGTGGTACGAGAACGACAGCCGCTGGATCTTGGCGAACAGCTCGTTGCGGAAGTCGAAGGCGACGTTCTGCGAGATGCGCTCGGTGTTGAAGAGCTGCCCGAAAGCGAACAGCGCGCGCATGGCCGCGAAGACGAGCACCAGCAGCATGACCCAGCCGATGGCGCCGACTGCGCCGTCCTTATCGGCCTGCAACTCGATGAGCGTTTTGCCCAGCCGCTGGATGGCGGCGGCCTGTGCGGACGCCGGCAGCGCCAGCACCTGCGTCGCGATGTACGCTTTGGTGATCGTATCGATGATCGCCTGCACGAGCTGCGGCACCATCAACTGCGCGCCCGTCGCAAGGAACAGCGAGCCGTACGCCATGACGGCTAGGTTGCGGTAGCGGCCGACGTAACCGATGGCGCGGCGCAGGCTCTGCATGTCAGGCTTGGGACGCGCGCCGGTCATGCCGCGCGCGCCCACCGCGCCGGCGCCCGCGCCGCCCATCGCCCCACCGGGGCGCATGCCTTGTGCTTGCATAACGACAGTCTCCTTATGAGTGTTGCCTACGACTTGAGCTCCAGCCCGGCGCTCAGGCGCTGCAGCAGGCCGAGCAGTCGCTCGCGCTCTTGCGGCGCCAGCATATCAAACGAATGGCCGAGCGAGCGGATGTGGTTCGCCATCTGCATGCCGACGACCTTGCGGCCCTTGGCCGTCAGCCGGATCATGAACTTGCGGTGATCGGTCTCGTGCAGCTCCCGCGAGATGTAGCCGGCTTCTTCCAGGCTGCCGATCAGCGCACTGGCCGTGTTGCGGCTGATATTCTGCCGCTCGCTCAACTCGGATGGCTGCAGCCCCTCGCTGCGCCCCTCGCGCTCGACGTGCATCAGCAGCATCAGCAGGCGGAACTTGGGCCACGTCAGGCCGATCGCGTCCAGGCGCTTTTCGGCGATGTGTATCAGTTGATTGGAGGCGCGGTGGACGGCGCCGAACAGGATGACGCTCGTCAGGTCGGCGTCGGGGCAGACCTGGCGCACGAAGTGCAGATACGCTTCGCGGCTCTGGAAGGTCGGCCCGGCGGCAGCGGTTGAGCGGGTCATGGATAGTTCACCGTGGAATAATTCACTATCGAATTATACGCCATAGAACTATATTGTCAACCTGCCCATTCGGACAGCAGCAATTCTCATTTTGGCTTTGGACGGGTACTTTCCAATGCCGGCTTGCTATGAACTGGCCCCCCTGGTGCTTGTCACGCAAGCCGGCTCGACAAGAAAACGGCGTTGCCCTCCCCGTTAGCTTTTCCCCTGCTCCCCCGCGCGCGCGGGGGAGCAGGGGCCAGGGGATGAGGGGGCATATTGGCAGCCGACTCCAAATTGAGAATTGCTGTTCGGATAGGGGCGACCGCAACGTCATTTCGAAGCCGCGAAGCGGCTGAGAAATCCATCCCGTGCCGGGGCAGCAAGATTTCTCAGGCACGGCGTGCCTTCGAAATGACAGCGCTTGGCGTGCATGCCGGCATGCCACGGGCGGTCGGGGCCGGGCTTGCCTCGGCCCGGGCGGCTCCAAGCCAGAGCGTCCCGCGGGTCGCCCCCCATGGGATCGCCAATGTAGTGAACAGCGCGATAGAACGCATGTTTTCAATCTGTCAAATTCCCATGCCGCCCGGTTTTGACAAATTACGGCCCCGTGTCTATACTACCTGCTTGCGAATATGCTTTTCGCGTCTGTTGAACCCAATATCCCCACCGACCTTTGCCCGGCGCAACGCCTGGGGCGGGGATTGTCTGTCTCTCGAACGATTCACGTTATCTGATGGCTCCGCCTCGCGCGCCGTGCAGACCCCATGCACCGATTACTGCGCGCGTCCGCGTGAGTCATCGTACTGCTTGCGGAATCTGCCGCGAGCAGGGTAATGGCCGCTAATCTGATCTGTTTACCGGGGAGGTGCCGCACCCATGAGCAATGGCTCCTTGAGTTCCACCGTGCCGACCAAATCATACGCCCGCATTCCGACCGTTCACCCGCTGCCCACGTTGATCGAAGTCCAGCTCGATTCGTTTGAGTGGTTCCGCCGCGAGGGCCTGCGCGAGTTGTTCGACGAAATCTCGCCAATCACGTCTTTTAACAAGAATCTCGAACTCTCGTTCCTCGACTATCGCTTCGAGGAACCCAAATACAGCGAAACCGAATGCCGCGTGCGCGATATGACGTTCGCCGCGCCGCTGTGGGTCAAAGTGCGCCTCGTCAACAAAGAGACGGGCGAAGTCCAGGAGCAGGATGTGTTCATGGGCGATTTCCCGCTCATGACGAAAAACGGCACATTCGTTATCAACGGCGCCGAGCGTGTGGTCGTCTCGCAGTTGATCCGCTCGCCGGGTGTGTACTTCCAGGCTGACGAAGACCGTGCCAGCGGCCGCCAACTAGCCACGGCCAAACTGATCCCGAGCCGCGGCGCCTGGCTGGAATTCGAGACGTCGAAGCGCGACGTGCTGTCGGTCAAGGTCGATCGCAAGCGCAAGATCCCGGCGACGGTGCTGCTGCGCGCGGTGGGCTTCGGCAGCAACGAGGAGTTGCTCGCGCAGTTCACCGAGGTGGACACCGGGCCGGACCACCTGTACGTCCAGTCCACGATCGAGCGCGACCCGATCACCAACACGAACGATGCGATGCTGGAGTTCTATCGCAAGCTCCGGCCGGGCGACCCGCCGACGCTCGACAACGCGCGCACGTTCCTGAACGGCCTACTGTTCAGCAACCGCCGCTACGACCTGGGCAAGGTCGGCCGCTACAAGCTGAACAAGCGGCTGGGGCTGGATATCTCGCTGGAGCATCGCACGCTGACCAAGGAAGACATCGCCAAGGTCGTGGCGACGATGATCCGCGTCAACAACGGCATCGAGCACGCCGACGATATCGACCACCTCGGCAATCGCCGCATCAAGACGGTCGGCGAGCTGATTCAGAACCAACTGCGCATCGGCCTGCTGCGCATGGAGCGCGTGGTGCGTGAGCGCATGTCGGTGCGCGACCCGGAGCAGGTGGCGCCGGCGCTGCTGGTGAACATCCGGCCGGTCGTCGCCGCCATCCGCGAGTTCTTCGGCGGCTCGCAGTTGTCGCAGTTCATGCAGCAAACGAACCCGCTCGACGAATTGACGCACAAGCGCCGCCTCTCGGCGCTGGGCCCGGGCGGCCTGCGCCGCGAGCGCGCCGGTTTCGACGTGCGCGACGTGCATCACTCGCACTACGGCCGCATCTGCCCGATTGAGACGCCGGAAGGCCCGAACATCGGCCTGATCGGCTCGCTGGCGACCTACGCCGAAGTCAACCAGTTCGGTTTCATCGAAACGCCCTACCGCCGGATTGTCAAGGCGGTCAAGAATGACGGCAAGGAAGCGGTCGGGCGCAAGTCGTTCGAGCGCGTGGCCGATGACGCCGGGCACGTCATCGTGGACGCCGGCGCGGAGATCGACGCGGCGGCGGCACGGCGCCTGGCGCGCCTGTCGTTATCCGAAGTGCACATCGTGCCGTTCGTGAGCGCCGACGTGGACCGCCTGAGCGCGGACGAAGAAGAGCACTACACGATCGCGCAGGCGAATGCGCTGCTGAACGTGCAGAACGAGTTCGTCGAAGGGCGCATCTCGTGCCGCCGTGGCCCAGACTTCGTCGAGGAAACGCCGGACAAGATCGACTTCATGGACGTGTCGCCGAAGCAGATCGTGTCGGTCTCGGCGGCATTGATCCCGTTCCTGGAGCATGACGACGCCAACCGCGCGCTGATGGGCTCGAACATGCAGCGCCAGGCCGTGCCGCTGCTGCGCCCCGAGGCGCCGATCGTCGGCACCGGCATGGAGCGCGTGGCGGCTGTGGACTCCGGTCAGGTGATCATCGCGGAGGAAGCGGGCGAGGTGGTCAGCGCGACGTCGCGCACCATCCGCGTCAAGTCCGGGCGCACCGTGCGCGCGTACGACCTGCGCCGCTTCAGCCGCTCGAACCAGAGCACCTGCATCGACCAGCGTCCGATTGTCTTCAAGGGCCAGCAGGTCGAGAAGGGGCAGGCGATCGCCGATTCGTCCTCGACGGACAACGGCGAGCTGGCGCTCGGCCAGAACGTGTTGGTCGCCTTCCTGTCGTGGGACGGCGGTAACTTCGAAGACGCGCTGCTCGTCAGCGAAGAGATCGTGCGCGACGACAAGTTCTCCTCGATTCACATCGAGAAGCACGAGGTCGAGGCGCGCGACACGAAGCTGGGTCCCGAGGAGATCACGCGCGACATCCCGAACGTCGGCGAGGACGCGCTGAAGGACCTCGACGAGGAAGGCATCATCCGCATCGGCGCCGATGTCGGGCCGGGCGACATCCTGGTCGGCAAGATCACGCCGAAGGGCGAGACGGAACTGACGCCGGAAGAGAAGCTGCTGCGCGCGATCTTCGGCGAGAAGGCGCGCGAGGTGAAGGACTCGTCGCTGCGCCTGCCGCACGGCGAAAAGGGCAAGGTCGTGGACATCAAGGTGTTCACGCGCGACGAGCACCCGGACATGTCGGCGGGTGTGGACAAACTCGTGCGCATCTCGATCGCGCAGCGCCGCAAGGTGACGCAGGGCGACAAGATGGCCGGCCGCCACGGCAACAAGGGCGTCATCAGCCGCATCGTGCCGATCGAGGACATGCCGTACCTCGGCGACGGCACGCCGGTGCAGATCATCCTGAACCCGCTGGGCGTGCCTGCCCGCATGAACATCGGCCAGATCCTGGAGGCGCACCTGGGCCTCGCGGCGCGCGGCCTCGGTTTCCGCGCGATCTCGCCCGTATTCGATGGCGCGCGCGAAATCCAGATCGAAGGCGAACTGGCCCGCGCGTGGCTGATGGAGCGCGCCTGGACCGAATGCACGGCGCGCGCCTGGCAGTACCTGCAGGAGCAGGGCGCCAACGTCGAGGCGATGAAGGACGACGACGCCGCGCGTACCGAGTACCTGAAGCACCTGCGGCGCGAAGATCGCGCGCTGGATCCGTCGTCGGTCGCGACGAGCCGCCGCACGTATGTGGCACACTGGCTGCGCGAGAAGGGCCACGAGCCGAAAGAGATCCTGATGTTCGAGGATGAGTCGCGCAGCGATGAGTTGCGCTTCGAAGCGGCCGAGAAGGCCACCGACGTCTGCCTGCGGCTGTGGATGGCCGACAACGGCCACAAGGTCGGGGCGCACCCGCGCGACCTGCGCGCCGATGCCGAGAAGCTCAGCATGCAGCTCGGCTTGCCGGTGCCAACCTCCGGCAAGACCAAGCTGTATGACGGCAAGACCGGCGATGCGTACGACCACCCGGTGACGGTCGGCGTCGTGCAGATCATGAAGCTGGCGCACCTGGTCGAAGACAAAGTGCACGCCCGCTCGACGGGCCCTTACTCGCTCGTCACCCAGCAGCCGCTGGGCGGCAAGGCGCAGTTCGGCGGCCAGCGCTTCGGCGAAATGGAAGTGTGGGCGCTGGAAGCGTACGGCGCGGCGCATACGCTGCAGGAGATGCTGACGGTCAAGTCCGACGACGTGACCGGCCGCGTCAAGACGTACGAAGCGATCGTCAAGGGCGAGCACATCGAGGAGCCGGGCATCCCGGAATCGTTCCGCGTGCTGGTCAAAGAGTTGCAGTCGCTGGGCCTCTCGGTCGAAGTCATGGACCGCGAGGGGCAGGTGGTGCAGTTCGGCAAGGAGCACGAGGAGAAGCCAACCCCGCGCCTGGCGCTGGGCATGGGCGCCACGTTCTCCGATATCGACATGTCGTAGCGATTCGCGCCAGGCGGCGGCTGACCCGGTCACCCGCCGCCGGCGCGCGAACATTGCATGAACCTTCGTTCAGGTGAATTCGTCATCGGCGCGGTTCTGCGGTATACTAGCCGACGCACGCAGACGCCGGACGACGAGTGCGCCGGCGTGCTGTTGTGTGTGCGTCCGGCGTTATATTTGACAGTCTGAATAAGTGCCGTTATAATTTCTACGCTTTACGGGTGGTTTGTGTGTCACTCGTGCCGCGCGGCTGTTGCGCGGCGCGTTGTATCTGTGAGCGTTGTTTTGCGGAGGATTGCGTTGCCGACCATCAATCAGCTGGTGCGGAAGGGCCGAAAATCAAAGAGCAGCAAGTCCAAAGCGCCAGCGCTGTCGTTCACGTTTAACGCGCGCGACAACCGTCGCACGTTCCGTCCGAAGGGTTCGCCGTTCAAGCGCGGCGTGTGCACCCTCGTCAAGACCATGACGCCGAAGAAACCGAACTCGGCGCTGCGCAAGATTGCGCGCGTGCGCCTGACGAACGGCATCGAAGTGACCGCCTACATCCCGGGCGAAGGCCACAGCCTGCAGGAGCACTCGGTCGTGCTCATCCGCGGCGGCCGCGTCAAGGACCTGCCGGGTGTGCGCTACCACGTGGTGCGCGGCACGCTCGACACGGGCGGCGTGGACAAGCGTCGTCGCGGCCGCTCGAAGTACGGCTCCAAGCGGCCCAAGGAGTCGGCCGCCGCTGCCTCGTAGCCGCCGGCGCGAGGATTTTCGCCGAATTACCATAATCCCTTCGCGTGGGTGTTCCGTCGCTCTCATTGCCGCACCCGTCGCCGACCTGATGTGTGATTTCGAACACCGCAAAGCCGAAGGGATTTTTGTCGCCATTTTCCAGGAGCAAGCATGACGCGCAAAGGGTACAAGAAGCACAATCGGGCGCAGCCCGATCCGAAGTTCAAGAGCGAAACGCTGACCGCGTTCGTCAACCGGCTCATGTTCAGCGGCAAGAAGAGCACGGCGCTGACGATCATGTACCGCTCGTTCGACCTGATCGAGGGGCGCATGAAGAAGCCGGGTCTCGAAGTGTTCGAGCAGGCGCTCAAGAACGCCAGCCCGCTGCTGGAAGTGCGCCCGCGCCGCGTGGGCGGCGCCACGTACCAGGTGCCGATGGAAATTCGCGGCGACCGCCGCAATGCGCTGGCGATGCGCTGGTTGATTTCGTCGGCGCGCACGCGCCCCGGCAAGTCGATGGCCGAGAAGCTGGCCAACGAGCTGATGGACGCCGCGCAGGGCCAGGGCAACACCATCAAGAAGAAGGAAGAAGTGCACAAGATGGCCGACGCCAACAAGGCGTTCAGCCACTTCCGCTGGTAAGCGGTTGGCCGCCCGCGTGGCGGCCATGTTCCGGGTGACTCATCCTGAATTAAGGGAGAAGCGCCGCGAAGAATATCTAAGGTGATTCGGCTGCCACAGGGGCGCCGGACAGGGGCCGGGCTAACATGGTCCCCAGGCAAAGTCCTTAGACAATTTTCGGTCCTGACTTAACCGTCGCGATTAAAGACTACTATGGCAAGAGAAGTACCGCTCGAGCGAATCCGAAATCTCGGAGTCATCGCTCACATTGACGCGGGCAAGACCACCGTCAGTGAACGCATCCTCTATTACACGGGCAAGACCTACAAGATCGGTGAGGTCCATGAGGGCACGGCCACCATGGACTGGATGCCGCAGGAACGCGAGCGCGGCATCACCATCACGTCGGCGGCTACCACCTGTTTCTGGGAAGAACACCAGATCAATCTGATTGACACGCCAGGCCACATCGATTTCACCGCCGAAGTGCAGCGCAGCCTGCGTGTCCTCGACGGCGGTATCGTCGTGTTTGACGCGGTGGCCGGTGTGCAGCCGCAGTCCGAGACGGTCTGGCGCCAGGCCGACCGCTTTAATGTTCCCCGCATCTGCTTCGTCAACAAGATGGACCGCATCGGCGCCGACTACGAGCGCACGATCAACATGATCATCGACCGCCTGGGCGCCAACCCGATCGCCATTCAGTGGCCGATCGGCGCCGAGTCGCACTTTGAAGGCATCGTCGATCTGGTCGATCAGAAGGCGCTGTATTACCTGGACGAAGCGGGTAGCGAAACCGAGTGGCGCGACGTGCCCCCGCAGATGAAAGACCTGGTCGCGGAGAAGCGCGCCCAGCTCATCGAGCGAGTCGCCGAGACCGACGAAGCGTTGACGATGAAGTACCTCGAAGGCGAGGAGATTTCCGCGGCCGAGCTGAAGGCCGCCCTGCGCAGGGCGACCATTGCCGGCAAACTCGTTCCGGTGCTGGCGGGCGCGGCGCTGCGCAATCGCGGCGTCCAGCCGATGCTCGACGCCGTCATCGCATACCTGCCGTCTCCGCTCGATGTGCCTGCGATGAAAGGCACGAACCCCGTTACTGATCAGGAAGAAACCCGCGGCGTCGATGAGAACGAACCGCTGTCGGCGCTGGCGTTTAAGATCGTGGCTGACCCGTTCGTCGGACGCCTCGCTTATGCGCGCGTCTACTCCGGCCAGTTAAAGTCGGGCTCATATGTGCTGAACTCCGTCAAGGGCGAGAAGGAACGCGTCGCGCGCCTGCTGCGCATGCACGCCAACCACCGCGAAGAGGTCAGCGAGGTGCTGGCCGGCGACATCTGCGCCATTGTCGGCTTCAAGAATACCTTTACGGGCGAGACGATTTGCGACCCCAATAAGCCGATCTTGCTGGAAGCAATCCGCTTCCCGACCCCGGTCATCGACATTGCGATCGAGCCGAAGACGAAGATAGACCAGGACAAGATGGGCGAGGCGCTGCGCCGCCTGGCCGAAGAAGATCCGACCTTCCGTGTCCGCACGGACGATCAGACGCTGCAGACGATCATCTCCGGCATGGGCGAGTTGCACCTGGAAGTCATCGTCGACCGCATGCTGCGCGAGTTCCGGGTTGCGGCGAACGTCGGCCGCCCGCAGGTGGCCTACCGCGAGACGATCACACGCCCGGCGCGCGCCGATGCGCGCTTCAGCCGCCAGACCGGCGGCCACGGCCAGTATGGCCACGCGGTGATCGAGATCGAGCCGCAGGAATCGGGCAAGGGCTACGAGTTCGTCGACGCGGTGCGCGGCGGCCGCATCCCGCGCGAGTACATTCCGGCGGTCGACAAAGGCATCCGCGAGGCGATGGAGTCCGGCATCATGGCCGGCTTCCCGGTCGTCGATGTGCTGGTGCGCCTGGTGGACGGCTCGTATCACGAAGTGGACTCGTCCGAAATGGCGTTCAAGATTGCCGGATCGCTGGCTATCAAAGAAGCGTTCATGAAGGCCGGGCCGGTGCTGCTGGAGCCGGTGATGCGCGTCGAGGTCAACGTGCCCGACGAGTTCACGGGTGATGTGATCGGCGACCTGTCGGCGCGGCGCGCCCAGGTCGGCGGCATGGAAAAACGCGGCGACCTGCAGGCGGTGCATTCCACCGTCCCGCTGTCCGAAATGTTTGGCTATGCCACGTCGCTGCGCTCGATGACGCGCGGCCGCGGTACCTTCACGATGGAATTCGCGCACTACGACCAGGTCCCGCGCAATGCGGCCGAGAAGATCCTGGCCGGCGATAAGAAAAAATAATCAGCGACTAGCAACTAGCGACTAGTTGCTAGCCAGAGGATGAGACGATGGCGAAAGCGAAATTTGAGCGGACGAAGCCGCACGCGAACGTGGGGACGATCGGGCACGTGGACCATGGCAAGACGAGCCTGACGGCGGCGATCACGAAAGTGCTGGCGATGAAGAAGATGGCGGAGTACCGGGCG